>NZ_JBHUPF010000009.1:0-1288 GCF_042686385.1 Fictibacillus nanhaiensis | reverse complement strand
TAGACTGACATAGTCAATTGGGACATTAATAAAACACCTGTTAGGCTGCCATACTCCCCATTTCAATAGGGGTGTGGTAGCCTAATTTTTCTTGAATTCGCTCCTCATTGTAATACTTCATGTATTGATCTACTTTTTCCTTTACTTTATCTACGGTTATAGAATTAAACTTCACATATTGGAACTCTTCAGATTTTAGATTTGAATGGAAAGACTCAACAACGGCGTTATCCCAACAATTTCCCCTTCTCGACATACTGCTGACTAATTTACTTTCTTGTATTAACTGCTGATACGCATAAGATGTATACACACTTCCTTGATCACTGTGAACAATAACCCCTTTGGGGTTTCCTCGTGATTTTAACGCAGCTTTTAAAGTATCTGTCACCAGAGGCGTTTGTTGATGCGTATAGAGCTTGTACGCCACAATTTGATTATTGAATAGATCCATAATGGTTGAAAGATACAATGTGCTTGAACCATATTGAATATACGTAATATCGGTCACCCATTTTTGATTGGGCAAAACGGCTGAAAAATCTCTCTGTAAAAGATTTGGTGCGACAATGATGGTTTGCCCTTGAGATTTCCACTTCCTCTTTGGCTTTACACGGCACTGTAGATGATGCTTTTGCATAATACGTTGGACAGAATTACGATTCAAACTAATTTGATATCGACGCTTTAGTAGATGCTTAATTTTCCGATGACCATACCGATATTTCGTCTCTTCACAAAGAGAGATAATAGCCTTCTCGGATTCAGACAACTCTTTAGATGGAGCTGCTAACCAACGATAGTAGGTGGATCTTGGAACACTTAACGCAGATAGAATAGCCGTAACGGTGTACTTTTTTCTTAATCTCTTTACCAAACGGAGAACTACTTCTTTTTCAGCTCCTTTTCGATCTCCAAATACTTTTTTAAGATTTCATTCTCCTGTTTGTAGTGATTAAATTGACGTTCTTTCTTTTCCTCTTCACTAAGGGAATCAGGTCCAAGACCGTAAGAGTATTGCTTACCAATAGGTTGATTGAACCGATGTACTTCATTATCTCGATACCATCTCATCCACGTTTTAATTTGGGACACATTTTTGATTCCGTACTTATCCATGATTTCTTCGTTGGAGAATTGACCACTCATTTTATCTTTAACAACAGCCCACTTTGTTTCTTTTGAATAAACGTTTTTGCCCATGCAAAAACACCTCCGATTTTTCACTTTTAATAAGTGTATCATTTCGAAGGTGTTTTATTGTGTCCCATCTACCTAGGTTAGTCTA
>NZ_JBHUPF010000008.1:0-981 GCF_042686385.1 Fictibacillus nanhaiensis | reverse complement strand
GTCTCTTAAGTCTGATGTGAAAGCCCACGGCTCAACCGTGGAGGGTCATTGGAAACTGGGAGACTTGAGTGCAGGAGAGAAAAGTGGAATTCCACGTGTAGCGGTGAAATGCGTAGAGATGTGGAGGAACACCAGTGGCGAAGGCGGCTTTTTGGCCTGTAACTGACGCTGAGGCGCGAAAGCGTGGGGAGCAAACAGGATTAGATACCCTGGTAGTCCACGCCGTAAACGATGAGTGCTAGGTGTTGGGGGGTTCCACCCTCAGTGCTGAAGTTAACACATTAAGCACTCCGCCTGGGGAGTACGACCGCAAGGTTGAAACTCAAAGGAATTGACGGGGGCCCGCACAAGCAGTGGAGCATGTGGTTTAATTCGAAGCAACGCGAAGAACCTTACCAGGTCTTGACATCCTTTGACCACTCTAGAGATAGAGCTTTCCCCTTCGGGGGACAAAGTGACAGGTGGTGCATGGTTGTCGTCAGCTCGTGTCGTGAGATGTTGGGTTAAGTCCCGCAACGAGCGCAACCCTTGACCTTAGTTGCCAGCATTCAGTTGGGCACTCTAAGGTGACTGCCGGTGACAAACCGGAGGAAGGTGGGGATGACGTCAAATCATCATGCCCCTTATGACCTGGGCTACACACGTGCTACAATGGATGATACAAAGGGTTGCGAAGCCGCGAGGCCAAGCCAATCCCAAAAAGTCATTCTCAGTTCGGATTGTAGGCTGCAACTCGCCTACATGAAGCCGGAATTGCTAGTAATCGCGGATCAGCATGCCGCGGTGAATACGTTCCCGGGCCTTGTACACACCGCCCGTCACACCACGAGAGTTTGTAACACCCGAAGTCGGTGGGGTAACCCTTTTGGGAGCCAGCCGCCGAAGGTGGGACAGATGATTGGGGTGAAGTCGTAACAAGGTAGCCGTATCGGAAGGTGCGGCTGGATCACCTCCTTTCTATGGAGATTATGAAACACCTTC